>NZ_VWXJ01000059.1:0-815 GCF_011752535.1 Pantoea sp. Tr-811 | reverse complement strand
TCGACCCAGGCTGTGTGAAAACGCCAGTGATTGTCTAACCTTCTGATCGTCGAGATCGTGGCGGGGACGATCATGAAACGGTTCATTGAGGGTGAGGCTCGGACGCAAGTCACGTTGCTGCCGGAGTGCCTAGACGACTACATCACCGAAGAAAATCCAGTTCGGGTAGTCGATGTTTTTGTCGATGAACTTGACCTTGGAGCACTCGGTTTCGAGGGTGTCGATCCTGCGGCAACTGGTCGTCCGGCCTACCATCCAGCAGTCCTGCTGAAAATCTACATCTATGGCTACCTCAACCGGATTCAGTCCAGCCGTCGGCTTGAGCGCGAGGCAGCGCGCAATGTCGAGCTGATGTGGTTAACGGGCCGGTTGGCTCCTGACTTCAAAACGATTGCCGACTTTCGGCGAGACAACGGCAAAGCCATTCGCAGCGTCTGCCGGCAATTCGTAGTGCTTTGCCGCAACCTCAATCTCTTCTCCCACTCGGTCATCGCCATCGACGGCAGCAAATTTAAAGCCGTGAATAACCGCGACCGCAATTTCACTCAAGGCAAGGTGAAGGCGCGCATGCAGCAGATCGAGCAAAGCATCGACCGCTATCTAGCGGCAATGGATTCAGCCGATCGGGCAGCGCCGGAAGTAACCGAGGCCAAGACTGAGCGATTGAAAGACAAAGTCGAAAAGCTGAAACAGCAGATGCAAAAACTCAAGGACATTGAGGCGCAGCTTCACGCCAGCCCAGATCAGCAAATCTCTCTTACCGATCCTGATGCACGCTCAATGGCCACGAGTGGCCGAGGTACTGGCACGGTTGG
>NZ_VWXJ01000058.1:0-919 GCF_011752535.1 Pantoea sp. Tr-811 | reverse complement strand
TGCCCCAGGCGGTGGCCCTGTTCGGAGTAGTCCTTGTGGGTGAGCACCCGGAAGCGCTCTTCGTACGGCGGTTTTGGCCGGCTGTCTGGGCGGATGCGCAGCGCGGCGGTGGCCAGGCTCGGGTTTTTGGCGGGGTACAGGCTTTCGAGGGTTTTGTTCAGCAGCGTGGCCACCAGGTTGCGGTGGTGGAAGTCGCGGCTGCGCGGGCTCAGGCGCTCGGCGTTGAGCTGGTAGCACATCGGCACATCAGCCTGCTCGCTGCCCTGGGCAGGCCGGAGGTGGGGCAAGGGCTCGGCGGGCATCAGGTCGCGCAACTGGTGCTGGTAGGCCGACACCGACAGGCTCAGGTCCAGGGCCATGCCTTCGGCGTCGCTCAGCACCACCACGGCGGGAATCTTCGGCTGGGTGAAGGGGTAGTGCCGGGCCACGGCGTGGAGCACGCCGGCGAACAGCGCCGAAGGGCGCGGGTGGCTGCTCCAGGCCAGCGACATGCGCTGGGCGTCTGGCTTGAAGTCCTCGACCCAAGTGGGCAGGGCACTGACGGGCAGTACATGGGGCTGGGTGGACGGCGCCTTGTCGCCGGCGATCAGCTCGGCCATGTTCACTTGGCGCATGTGCCGGTTGCGCAGGGCCGCCGAGCCGGTGATGCGCGCGGTGACGGCGTTGGTCCACAGGTGCGGGCTGTAGGCGATCCAGACCTCCTGGGCGGTGGTGGTGCAAGTGTCGGCCCACACCCAGCCCATCGACCGGCTGGAGAGGTAGCGGTCACGCCGCTGGTAGTGCTCCAGCCCCCGGTAGCGCAGTTCCTTGTACTGGCCTTCGCCGTCGTACTCGTGGATGACCAGCTTTTCGCCGTGGGTGCCTTTCATGAACACGTAGACGTAGCCAGGGCGCAAGGCACGCAGGGTGTAGGCGCAGT
>NZ_VWXJ01000057.1:0-966 GCF_011752535.1 Pantoea sp. Tr-811 | reverse complement strand
TCGGTAACCCAGTCACTACCGTCACTGACGACCCGGCTCGCCTGGACAACACTGGCCTGAGCCTGAGTGCCACCGGCACCGTCCAGGAAGGCGGCCAGATCGTCTACACCGCTACCCTGACCAACCCGGCTGGCACCGAAATGAAGGTGACCCTCAGCAATGGTGAGACCATCACCATCGCCAAGGGCCAGACCGAAGGCAGCATTACCGTTCCGGCTCCGGCTAACACCGTGTATGTCGATGCTGGTGAAGTGAAAGTAACCATCGCCGGCACCACCGGTGGCGATTTCGAGCAACTGAGCGTCAGCTCGAATGCCGCCGTCACTTCGGTGACCGATACCATCGATACTTCGACCGTCACCTTGACCGCTACCCCTTCGGTTACCGAAGGCGGCACCGTGGTTTACACCGCGACCGTCACTGCTCCAGTAACTGGCGCTCCGCTGGTGGTTTCGCTGGCTAACGGTCAGACCATCACCATCGCCGTGGGCGACAGCTCCGGTTCGGTCAACTTCGTTGCACCGAACAACGTTTACAACACCAACGTACCGCTGACCAACAGCATCACCGGTGTGACTGGCGGTAACTACGAGAAGCTGGAAACCGCTGGTACTCCAAGCACCGTGGTGAACGACGATCCGTCGAACCTCGACAACACCGGGCTGAGCCTGACCGCTACTGGCACCGTCCAGGAAGGCGGCCAGATCGTCTACACCGCTACCCTGACCAACCCGGCTGGCACCGAAATGAAGGTGACCCTGAGCAATGGTGAAACCATCACCATCGCCAAGGGCCAGACCGAAGGCAGCATTACCGTTCCGGCACCGGCTAACACCGTGTACGTCGACGCCGGTAATGTCAGCGTGACTGTGACCGGCACCACCGGCGGCGACTTCGAGCAACTGAATGTTAGCTCGACTCCTGCAGTCACTGCCGTGACCGATACCATCGACACTTCGACCGTCA
>NZ_VWXJ01000056.1:0-1238 GCF_011752535.1 Pantoea sp. Tr-811 | reverse complement strand
CGGTGGCCGTTGGCACCGTAGGCTTCGGCGTATTTGACGAAGTCCGGGTTGCCGTAGTCCAGGCCGAAATCGGTGAAGCCCATGTTGGCCTGCTTCCAGCGGATCATGCCGTAGCCGTCGTCACGCAGGATCACCACGGTGATGTGCATGCCGAGGCGTACTGCGGTTTCCAGCTCCTGGCTGTTCATCATGAAGCCGCCGTCGCCGCATACCGAGATCACTGGGCGGTCTGGGTACACCAGGTGCGCAGCCATCGCCGATGGCAGGCCGGCGCCCATGGTCGCCAGGGCGTTGTCCAGCAGCACGGTGTTGGGCTTGTGCGCCTTGTAGTTGCGGGCGAACCAGATTTTGTAGATGCCGTTGTCCAGGGCGACGATGCCTTCGGACGGCAGCACACGGCGGATGTCGGCCACCATGCGCTGTGGGTACACCGGGAAGCGGTTGTCGTCGCCGCCTTCGGCGATCTGCGCTTCGTTGGCTTCACGGATGGCCATCAGGCGGGTGAAGTCCCAGTGCGCGGTGTCGGTCAGCGCTTCGCTGATCTGCCACACGGCGTTGGCGATGTCACCGATCACTTCCACCTGCGGGAAGTACACGGCATCGACTTCGGCGGAGCGGAAGCTGATGTGGATGACTTCGGTGCCGCCACGGACCATGAAGAACGGCGGCTTCTCGATCACGTCGTGGCCGATGTTGATGATCAGGTCGGCGGCTTCAATCGCACGATGTACAAAATCGCCGGACGACAGCGCGGCGTTACCCAGGAAGCGTGGGTGACGCTCGTCCACAACACCTTTACCCATCTGGGTGGTGATGAACGGGATGCCGGTCTTGTCGATCAGCTGCTTGAGGACCTTGGCGGTCATCTTGCGGTTGGCGCCGGCACCGATCACCAGGATCGGGCTGCGGGCCTTCTGCAGTTTTTCTACAGCAGCTTCGATGGCCACGTGCTCGGCCAGCGGGCGACGGTGCAGGCTGCGTGGGATCGGCAGGGCATCGGTTTGCTCGGCGGCGATGTCTTCCGGCAGCTCCAGGTGCACGGCACCCGGCTTTTCTTCTTCAGCCAGGCGGAACGCTTCGCGCATGCGCGCCGGGATGTTGTCGGCCGAGGCGAACTGGTGGGTGTACTTGGTGATGGGGTCCATCATGCCGCACACGTCGATGATCTGGAAGCGGCCCTGCTTGGACTTCTTGATCGGCTTCTGGCCGGTGATCATCATCATCGGCATGCCGCCCAG
>NZ_VWXJ01000055.1:0-1258 GCF_011752535.1 Pantoea sp. Tr-811 | reverse complement strand
TGGGCCTGTCCCGTGACAACGGACGCCAAGAGGCGATACTTGAATCGTTCTCTTGGAGGTTGTCATGTCCACTCGAACCTACCGTAACTACACCGAAGAATTCAAAATCCAGGCCGTTGCCTTGGCGCAAACGGTGGGAAGAACCGAGGCTGCCCGGCAGCTTGAGATTCCCGTAAAGACGCTGGATAACTGGGTTGATGCGTCTCGCAAAGGGCACTCGTTAAGCTCCGCCGACCGACGCCCTGTCAGTAAAGACGACAGCGAACTGGCGCGGCTCAGAGCCGAAAATGCCGAACTCAAACTGGAGCGCGAAATCCTAAAAAAGGCGGCGGTATTCTTTGCCAAAGAGTCCAGGTGAGATACGCCTTCGTCGCTAGTGAACGGGCTCAATTCCCAGTGCGATTGCTGTGCCGGGTGATGGGTGTCTCAGTTTCAGGGTTTTACGACTATCAGCATCGCCAGGGCCGTCCAGATCGAGACGCTCAGATTCGCGTTGATTTGCACAAGGCCTACGCAGCCAGCCGGAATACCTATGGCCGACCACGGCTGGTCGAAGCTTTGCGCCGACAGGCACACGCGGTGGGTCACAAACGGATAGGTCGGCTGATGCACGAGGAACACATTCAAGGCAAATGCAAAGGCGGCTTCAAACCTTGTACGACTGATAGCCACCACTACCTACCTGTAGCGGACAATGTGCTGGCTCGACAGTTTTCCGTGAATAGCGCGACGCCCACTTGGGTCAGCGATATCACCTACATCGCCACCAAAGAGGGATGGTTGTATCTGGCAGTCGTACTCAGCATTCAGACTCGCCAAGTGCTGGGTTACAGCTTGGCGGATCGTATGCCGGACGACTTGGTTGAGCGAGCCTTCATCAACGCTTGGAACGCATGCCTTGGCCTCTACGGTGTTGTATTCCACTCCGATCAGGGGCGTCAGTATGCAAGCAGCAAATTCCGCTTCGCGCTGGCCAAGAAAGGCTTCACGCAGAGCATGAGCCGGAAGGGCAATTGTTGGGATAACGCCGTAGCTGAGAGCTTCTTTGCCACATTGAAGCGAGAAGAGGCCTGCCGGGTTTATCCCAGCAAGCAGCAAGCGCACCTGGCAATCGCAAATTACATCCACGGGTTTTACAACAGCAGTCGACTGCACTCAGCCCTGGGCTATCGTTCACCGAACGAATATGCCAAAGGCTTGAGAAAGGCGGCTCAATAGCCAGCCTCTTGGCGTCCGTTGTCACGGGACAGGCCCACCC
>NZ_VWXJ01000054.1:0-1356 GCF_011752535.1 Pantoea sp. Tr-811 | reverse complement strand
CAAGCCCGCTCCTATGTATGGACTCGCCAACATTGTCTAGCTGCTTTTGAACATGGTTACCCGGTTGCATCTATGTATCAGGCCTGTTCGAGGAAGCTATTCGCTTCTGGCCATCATCGGGGTGAGCTCGCAGTGTGCCGATTACATTGAGGCCACAAGGGCCCGTAGGAGCGTAGGCATCTTTCTGCGACGGTCTTACCAGGGGTCGATGTTCACTAGCAGGGGTTGGGGCGCTCGCGCCCCGGTGGCGTAACTCGGTTGGTCAGAGGCTCATAGCAGCCTCCGGACGGCTGTTTGGCTTGTGTTGGTAAACCTGATCGCTCTGCAGCAATGACCAGATGATTCGCAGATTTCGATTGGCCAGTCTGATCGCCGCCTCCTTGCGACCAAGGCGAGATAGCCAGCGCAAGAGGCGGCGATCGTCTGGCTGATCGGAATCAGGTTTCAACTGACTCAAGACAGCATGCGCACCCTGGATCATCAGACTGCGTATGTAACCATCGCCTCGTTTACTCATCTTGCCCAGCCTGACTTTGCTGCCGCTACTGTGCTGGTCGGGTACGATTCCGAAGTAAGCGGAGTACATGCGACTGCTGGCAAAGCGGCTTGGCTCTGTCTGTTTCGCCACGATGGCGGTGGCGATGATTGGGCCGACGCCACGAATCGTGATTAGTCGCCGTGCGACGCCGTCGTCCCGTGCCGCAGCTTCGAGCCGCCCGCTCAGCACAGCGATGCGCTCGCCCAGATAGCGCCATTCGGCCAGCAACTCATCGAGCAGCTCACGAAGCATTTCTGGCAAGGGCAGAGATGCATCTTCAAGCACTCTCGGTACGCGCTGGCTGATTGATGCATCGCCTTGAGCCAAGGCTATACCGTGCTCAAGCAACAAGCCTCGTATCTGGTTGCCCAGAGCCGTGTGCCGCTTGATGTTGCCACGCCGCACACGATGAAGGGCCTGAATTGTCAGCGATAAGGTGCTTTTTATCGGCACTGAAGCGATGCTGCTATCACGACCGGCGCGAAGAATGGCATGAGCATCGTTGCGATCATTCTTCGCTCCGCTGCGATGTTCGGCTACTCGCTGTGCGGGCAAAATTCTTACAGGATTGCCTTTGGCCTGCAGCAGCCTAGCCCAGGCTTGCGCGCCGGGACCGCTTTCCATCAGCACTGTGACGGTGGTCGGCAGTGTACTCAGCAGATCATGAAAAGCCTGACGGGACTTGATACGGGCCTCGTAGATCACGCGGCCCGTGCCGTCATCACCCGCAAGCTGAAAAACTTGCTTGGCCAGATCAACACAGAGGTTTTCGCACAGATTTACATCTGCACAAGGCGCACAATCGTGTTTCGTCGTAA
>NZ_VWXJ01000052.1:0-2040 GCF_011752535.1 Pantoea sp. Tr-811 | reverse complement strand
GTAAGCGCTCCATGAACCCCACATTCAAAGCGCTCAACTGATCCCGGATGCTGTGCTCCCGATTTCTTTCCGGAGCCCGCCGACCATGATGCGACCCGACGCCAAAGTCGAAACAGTCTACCTCTACCCCAAACCTGTCGACTTTCGAAAATCTATCGATGGCCTGGCTGCACTGGTCGAACTGGATATCAAGGTGGCGGTGTTCGACCCCGTGCTTTTCGTGTTCCTCAACAAGCCCCGCAACCGCGTGAAGATCTTGTACTGGGAGCGCAACGGCTTCTGCCTTTGGCTCAAGCGTCTGGACTCCGAGCGGTTCAAAACATCGCCTGATCCGAGCGACGTCGCCATCGTCCTGACCGTTCAGGAGCTGAACTGGCTGCTCGATGGCTTCGACCTCTGGCGCAACCGTCCTCATCAAGTTTTGACGCCTCGCTACGTCGCCTGAGTCGGTATAATCCACGGCATGATTTCCATGCCCGAAAACCTCCCCGACGATCCTGTTTTGCTCAAGCAACTGCTTGAGCAAATGATCAATGAGCGCGCGTCCGACAAGGGCAAGATCGTTCATCTTGAAGAGGAAGTAGCGCTGTTGCGCCAGCGCCTGTTTGGCCGCAAGAGCGAGCAGACAGGCGACGCGGCAACACCTCAGTTGCTTCTGTTCAACGAAGTGGAAAATCTGGCTGAGCCCGCTGATGAGGCCGCCGAGGTAGAGGTTGTTGCGTCGACCAAACGCCGAGGCAAACGCAAGCCGCTGCCCGCTGATTTGCCGCGTATCGAAGTCATCCATGAACTGCCTGAGCACGAACTGACCTGCGCTTGCGGCTGCCGCAAACACGTCATTGGCGAAGAAGTCAGCGAGCAACTTGAAATCGTCCCGATGCAAATTCGAGTCATCAAGCACCTTCGCAAGGTTTACGGCTGCCGCGACTGCGAGTCAGCGCCAGTGACGGCAGACAAGCCAGCCCAAGTCATAGAGAAAAGCATGGCCAGCCCCAGCGTGCTGGCGATGCTGCTGACGACCAAGTACGTAGACGGTTTACCACTTCACCGTTTCGAGAAAGTGCTGGGCCGTCACGGCATCGATATCCCGCGCCAAACGCTGGCACGCTGGGTGATTCAGTGCAGCGAACACTTGCAGCCGCTGTTGAATTTGATGCGCGAGAGCCTGTTGAACAGCCGGATCATCCACTGCGATGAAACCCGCGTACAGGTGTTGAAAGAACCTGGGCGCGAGCCCAGTAGCCAGTCCTGGATGTGGGTACAAACCGGCGGTCCACCTGATCAGCCGGTGATTCTTTTCGACTACGCCGCCAGCCGAGCACAGGAGGTGCCGACGCGCCTGCTGGATGGCTATCGCGGCTATGTCATGACCGACGACTACGCCGGGTACAACGCGCTGGTCGCACAGGACGGCGTCGAGCGATTGGGCTGCTGGGCGCACGCTCGCCGCAAGTTTGTCGAGGCGCAGAAAGTGCAGCCCAAAGGTAAGACTGGGCGCGCTGACATTGCGCTGAATCTGATCAACAAGCTGTATGGCATCGAGCGCGACCTGAAGGACAGCAGCGATGAGATACGCAAACTTGGTCGCGAGGAGCGCAGCCTGCCGGTGTTGGCGCAGTTGAAAAGCTGGATTGAAAAAACGCAGCCCCAAGTCACGACGCAGAACGCTTTGGGCAAAGCGATCGGTTATTTGGCCAGCAACTGGAGCAAATTGGAGCGCTACGTCGAGCACGGCTACTTGCCGATCGACAATAACGCTGCTGAGCGTGCGATCCGCCCGTTTGTCATTGGCCGAAAGAACTGGCTGTTCAGCGACACGCCCAAGGGTGCGACGGCCAGTGCGCAACTCTACAGCCTGGTCGAAACAGCCAAAGCCAACGGCAAAGAACCTTATGCGTGGCTGCGCCACGCACTGGAACGCCTGCCGCAGGCGTGCTCAGTGGATGATTACGAAGCCTTGCTGCCGTGGAACTGCACGCCTCATTTGCATAGCTAAGCGCTCGCCCATCTTTGGATAGGTGGGGTTCATGGAGCGCTTAC
>NZ_VWXJ01000051.1:0-2271 GCF_011752535.1 Pantoea sp. Tr-811 | reverse complement strand
GCACCGCGTGGAACCCGAAGTCAGTCGAGTCCAACTCAACCACGATCCACGCAGTCAGCACGACGATCCGTTGCTCGATAGCCTGCTGACGCTGTGTGTTCTGCACCAGAAACCCGCCAGCCGGGCGATGCTGACCACAGGTCTGCCATTGCCGTTGCAGCGCCTGAACGCCGAGCTGCTGCCCCGCGCCGCTGCCCGGGCCGGCCTGCAGGGGCGTTTGCTGCAGCGCAAGCTGGAGCAGATTCCGAGCATCGCCATGCCGGCCATGCTGCTGCTCAAGGAAGGCCGCGCCGCGGTATTGCTGGGCTGGGAAAACGACGACACCGCCCGCCTGCTGCTCAGCGAAAGCGATGGCGGCGAGGTGCTGATCAGCCGTGAGGCATTGGCCGGGGACTACAGCGGCAAGGTATTTTTCGCCCAGCCCCAGCACAAGTACGACGTCAACCACGGCAACCTGATCCCGCGTGCCCGCTCCTGGTTCCGCGACACCCTGCTGCGCAGCAAATGGCTGTACATCGACGCCATCGCCGCCAGCCTGGTGATCAACCTGATCGCCCTGGCCGCGCCATTGTTCGTGATGAACGTGTACGACCGCGTGGTCCCCAACCAGGCCACCTCGACCCTGTGGGTGCTGGCCGTCGGCATCGCCGGGGCCTACCTCTTCGACCTGATCCTCAAGGGCCTGCGCGGCCTGTGCCTGGACCTGGCCGGCAAGAAGACCGACCTGATCATCTCGGCCACACTGTTCGAGCGCATCGTCGGCATGTCGATGAAGTACCGCCCGGCGCGGGTCGGCAGCTTCGCCCAGAACATCCACGAGTTCCAGGGCCTGCGCGACTTCCTCGCCTCGCTGACCCTGACCAGCCTGATCGACCTGCCGTTCACCTTCATCATCCTGCTGGTCATCGCCATCATCGGCGGGCACCTGGTGTGGATTCCGATCCTCGCCTTCCCGCTGGCCCTGGGCATCGGTTACGCCCTGCAGCGGCCGCTGATGGCGACCATGGAGCGGACCATGGCCCTGGCCTCCGAGCGCCAGTCGAGCCTGATCGAAACCCTGGCCGGGCTGGATGCGGTCAAGGTCAACAACGCCGAAAGCGAACGCCAGTACATGTGGGAGCAGACCCTCGGCACCCTCAGCCGCCTCGAACTGCGGGTGAAGGTGCTGTCGAGCCTGGCGATGAACATCACCTTGCTGATCCAGCAGTTGGCCGGTGTGGCGATGATCTGTGTCGGCGTGTACCTGATCATCGACGGCAACCTCAGCATGGGCGGCCTGGTGGCCTGCTACATGCTCAGCGGCCGCGCGCTGGGCCCGTTGAGTTCGCTCAATGGCCTGCTGGCCCGCTATCAGCAGGCCAAGGTGACCATGGTGTCCACCAACCAGATGATGGAGCTGCCGCAAGAGCGCAATTTCGAAGAGCGCCCGCTGAGCCGCCAGGTGCTGCAGGGCGCCATCGAGTTCCGCGGGGTCGACTTCACCTACCCGAACCAGCAGAACCAGGCGCTCAAAGGCATCAACCTGAGCATCCGCCCCGGCGAGAAGGTCGGCATCATCGGCCGCAGCGGCTCGGGCAAGAGCTCGCTGGCCAAGCTGATTGTCGGCCTCTATGAAGCCGACAACGGCTCGTTGCTGGTCGACGGCGTGGACATCCGCCAGATCGACGTCAGCGAGCTGCGCCACAACGTTGGCTACGTTCCGCAGGACATCCAGTTGCTTGCCGGCACCCTGCGCGACAACCTGGTCAGCGGCGCACGCTACATCGAAGACGAACTGATTCTGCAGGCCGCCGAACTGGCCGGCGTGCATGAGTTCGCCCGCCTGCACCCGGACGGCTATGAGCTGCAGGTTGGCGAACGGGGCCAGAACCTTTCCGGCGGCCAGCGGCAGAACGTGGCCCTGGGCCGTGCCTTGCTGCTCAACCCGCAGATTCTGCTGCTGGACGAGCCAACCAGCGCGATGGACAACACGGGCGAAGAACGCCTCAAGCAGCGCCTGCAGGCGGTGATCGAGAACAAGACCGTGCTGCTGGTCACGCACCGGGCGTCGCTGCTGTCGCTGGTCGACCGTTTGATCGTCATCGACCGTGGGCAGATTGTCGCCGATGGCCCGAAGGCCGCCGTCATGGATGCACTGAAGAAGGGGCAGATCAGTGTTGCATAAGCTGGATATCGGTCGGTTCAAGGACGGCCTTCGTCGCTATTTCAAAGGCTCCGAATCGCTCAACGGGCAGCCGCTGCCCGAGGTCAACAAGGCGCTGATCGAGGACG
>NZ_VWXJ01000050.1:0-2448 GCF_011752535.1 Pantoea sp. Tr-811 | reverse complement strand
CGTAAGCGTACGGGCAAACCGTCTTGCACGACTAAGCTGGACGCCACCTATGCGGCAGCAGCGCAGCAATCTCACTCGCCCGCTGCGTAGGCAGGCGCGTCAGCACATCCTTCAGGTAGGCATACGGATCGTGCCCATTGTTCCGGGCCGACTGGATCAAACTCATGATCGCAGCGGCGCGTTTACCGCTGCGTAGTGATCCAGCAAAGAGCCAGTTCTTGCGCCCCAGCGCCCAAGGCCGTATCTGGTTTTCACACCAATTATTATCAATGGCTACAGCTCCGTCATCGAGGTAGCGCGACAACGCCGTCCAGCGTTTCAAGCTATAATCCAAGGCTTTGCCAATGGCCGAACCGTTGTGCACGATATCGCGCTGGGCAACCATCCAGGCATGCAATGCATTCATCACCGGCACCGCCTTTTCTTGCCGTATTCGGCGGCGTATGTCCGGTTCCAGATCCTTGGTTTCACCCTCGATCTCGTACAACGCCTGCATGTAACGCAAGGCTTGTTCAGCCAGCGTGCTCTTGTGCATCGCATGCAGTTCGAAGAACTTGCGTCGGGCATGGGCCATGCAGCCGATTTCAGTCACGCCGAGTTCGAAGCTGGCCTTGTAACCGCCGAAATCATCGCAGACCAGCTTCCCCTTCCAGTCTTGCAGGAAGTTACGCGCATGCTCGCCGGCCCGGCTGAGGCTGAAGTCGTAAACAACAGCCGATGGTTCGCAAAACGGGCTGGTGGCGTAGGCCCAAACATAGGAACGATGGGTTTTCCTCGTGCCCGGCATGAGCATTTGCACCGGCGTTTCATCAACGTGAACGACCGGCTGTTCAAGCACCACTTCGCGCAGCGCATCGACCAGTGGCTGCAACTGCACACCGCAGGCGCCAACCCATTGGGCAAGGGTCGAACGCGGGATAGCCAGGCCGGCGCGGCCAAACATGGCTTCCTGACGATACAGCGGTAGGTGGTCAGCAAACTTTGCAATCATGACGTGGGCCAACAAACCCGCAGTAGGGATGCCCTTATCGATCACCTGCGCCGGCACTGGGGCCTGGATCAGCGTTTCGCAATTGTCGCAGACCCACTTGCCACGGATATGGCGTTCCACGGTGAACACGCCAGGTGTGTAATCGAGCTTCTCGCTGACATCTTCACCGATGCGTTTGAGCGCGCAGCCACAGGCACACTCCGTGTTGTCCGGCTCGTGATGGATCAGCGTGCGGGGAAACTCGGGCGGCAAGGCGCGACGTTTAGGCTTCTGCTTTTCCTGGGTAGGTACCGGAGTAACTTGTAGCGACTCCAGTTCCGCTTCAATGGCAGCGATATCGGTGTCGATCAGATCGTCAAGCAAACTGGCTTGTTCAGGGCTCATTTGCTCGCTGCGTTTGGCGAACTTGAAGCGCTTGAGCTGGGCGATCTCGTGGCTGAGTTTTTCGATCAGCGTTTTGTCGTGATGGATCTTCTTGTCCATGACCTGCACGGTCTTGCCCATCGTCTCGACTTGCTCGTCGAGCGCCGAGACGCGTTGCAGCAACTGCGCCGCCAGAGCGCGCAGTTGTTCGGGATTCAGTTGGTCGAGGTCGGGGATCGAAGTCATGCCGACGATCTTGCCAGATCAGCATAAACAGGACGACAGGCTGATCGGACAATTGCACTGCCGGATGGGGCATGGCTCGGTTCAGAGGATGGAAATGGCGTTTCCGGGGCCAACTCTTTGCCAAGGCAAGCCCAGTATCAAGGCGTGTAGTTGTTCGGCGCTCAGCTCCATTTGTGAACCGTGGCGCGTGCCAGGCCAGGCGAATTTTCCTTGGTGGAGCCGACGTGCCGCCAACCAGATGCCCAACCCATCATGCACCAGAACTTTCATGCGGGTGGCGCGGCGGTTGGCGAACAGATAAGCGCAGTGCGGCTGCGCCGCACCGAACACTGAAATCACGCGGGCCATGGCGGTGTCGGTGCCGGCACGCATGTCCATCGGCTCGGTAGCGAGCCAGATAGTATCGATACGGATCATCGCAGCAGCTCTCGAAGAAAGCTTGCGCAGGCGGCTGCGCTTTCCACTGGCCAAGTCATCTTGATGGGTGTGCGTGGGTGCTGGATTTCAAGACTGATACTGAAGGGCTGAGCATGCGTTCCAGCGCCAAGCAGCTGCGGATGCAACGGGATGAACGCAGGCTGAAGCGCCACAGTTTTTTGATTGTGCAGCCGAATCCATTTGTGGACGAGGTTGGCATTGAGGCTGTAGCCCAAGGCGATGTTTGCGATGGAGGCACCGGGCTCTGAGCACTCCTGGATGACCTGGGCTTTGAAAGATTTGCTGTAGGTGCGGCGCTGAGGGTGCATGGAAAATCCGCTTGATGGGCCAGAAATGGTGTCCACTTAAATTAGGTGGACACCATGGCCTTCGGCGGTTGCGTCAGGAAGATGTGTTGGCCGGACGGATAC